>NZ_LMCE01000093.1:0-1777 GCF_001623285.1 Pseudovibrio sp. Ad26 | reverse complement strand
GCCTCCGGCTGCGCAGGCGCTGCAAAGGTGAAGGCCAGATCTTGTTGTTGAAAGAGCTGCGGGATTTGGACAATAGCATTCATAACAAACTCGCTGGCAAAAGGAAAAATAAAGGATCTATAAAAACTGGGAGTGGTCTGGTGTGTCGGTTTGAGATCTCACCCCGATGGCGGATAGGGATTGCCAGCCGAAGAGGTCGGCGGACACAACACACCGGGAGCAACCAGTATTTCGTTCTTGCGTTGGAAGTCATTCAAAAACGTTTGGTCGCAAGAGCGATACCCTATAAGGATCGCCTGCGTGCGCGCATAGTCGGTGACTACCATCCCCAAAAACGCCCCACCAACAGCAACGGTTAGAAACACGATTGAGAAGCTTTGGGCTGACCGCTTAATCCAATGTTGCCCCCAAGGAGTGATGGCAAGGTGAAGCATAGGTAATGCTGCTCCAGCCAGCAAAAAACGGGATCTGCCCCGGATAATCTGCAATAATTCAGGTTCAGGAGGCTGAGCAAAAATGGCTAGAAGTGCCGGACGCATTACATCCAAGCAGGCGGAAACTCCTATCAAATCGAGAAGGATCATCACTGCATGGAGGCGACGAATGTCCTGACCAACCCAACGACCAGCAAGTGTGCCCTTATCAATCACCCACCCCAACATCAGTGTCTCCGATAGTACTGATTATACAAATCTGGACCGCCAAAATGCCAGATGGTCTCACGTTCCAACTGGTTCATAAAGCGATTGCTGTGACGTTCAAACTCTTCCACTTTTTGCTTCATGGCAACATGCGCAGCATGAATAACCTTGCCGACTTCCTGAACTCCGTGAGCGACAGCTTGGCCGGTCCAAAGCAAGGCAGCGCCGAGTTTTTTCTTGATCTGATAGCTTTCTGATAGCTCACTTAACTTGTGCCCGACATAGAGCCCCACAATGATTGCCCCTCCGGTCACAACGACTGCTGGCAGAGCAATCGCGGTAATCGTACCAGCAATAGCAACAGCTCCTGCTGCTGCCAAAGCTCCTGCGGCCATCGCGACCGTGCCAATAGCAACATCAGTAATGATGTTGGCAAACAGCTCGTGATAGAGCTGCTCATCACTCATGACGAACTGCATCACATCGAGTGCTACATAGCAGGTGATCATGATGATCGCATTCGACCGTGCTGCAGATTTAAGTGCCTCTGGGCCAATGCCAAATGCAATGACTTTCGGCGACGAGGACAGATACCGTGTACCCTTCAAAGTCTCACGTAAGGCGGAGTATCCCTTAAACACCACATAGGTCTTACCGTTCGCTACCTTTGTGTAATAGCGTCCGTTAAGGCCGATCTCCTTCAGGAGTTTATGACCACCCTTCATGTCGCGCAGTAGCACTGGTAAGCTTGCCAGATCCAGCGCACCGCCCGTTGTTGCTCCAAGGCTTTGATGACTATCTACCACCGCTTGTGCGAACAATTCCAAGTCCATCACCACAGCTTCATCCTGGCGTGGGTTGATGAGCTCTGCTGCCATGCGCTGTTCTGCGAGCGAATAGACCATCAGAATATCTCCTTGTGCGGCTGATCCCCGGGCTTGACCATCAGCCGGTGACCGGGAAACTGATCCAGAAAGCCCCGGATCTCCAGCTCTTCCGACAGGTCTTCATGCAGCGCATCTGACGAACGTTCAGGCCGGTCACGGCCTTGTAAGACCACATGTGCCGTGCCTGCCGGATCGGTTTCCTTGGGAGCAGCTTCTGCAATCGCCTCTACCTTGCGCCGCCGCCACAAC
>NZ_LMCE01000092.1:0-653 GCF_001623285.1 Pseudovibrio sp. Ad26 | reverse complement strand
CTGATACATAACTCTTTTCCAATAATTGGGGAAGTCATTCAAATCTATAATAGGTTTCAGATTTGCTTCAATAAATTCTGACTGTAGCTGCTGAAACGTTGCGGTTGAACTATATTTCCTTATAACTTTTACGAAAGAGTTTCTTTGAGTAATCACTTCACTCAAGTGCTTCCCTGCCTCCAAACGATACCTGTTAGCAATATTTAATAGCTTGAAATGATGAAGAGCTCTGTGTTTGTCTTCCTGCCTCCAGTTCGCCGGGCATTCAACATAAAAACTGATAGCACCCGGAGTTCCGGAAACGAAATTTGCATATACCCATTGCTCACGAAAAAAAATGTCCTTGTCGATATAGGGATGAATCGCTTGGTGTACCTCATCTACTGCGAAAACTTGACCTTTCTCTCCCATATTGCAGTCGCGGCACGATGGAACTAAATTAATAGGCATCACCGAAAATTCAGGATAATGTGCAATAGGAAGAAAATGATCTATATTTTTTGTCTGTCCTATATCACCACAAAATGGACATTTTTCACCTGATGAAACAAGCATGTCATCGTAATATGTTCTAGCGGGTTTGTTTTTATCTCGGAGATTATTTTCATAAAGCTTTTCTAATTTAACCTTTGTCAGGTTACCAACTACTAAGG
>NZ_LMCE01000091.1:0-535 GCF_001623285.1 Pseudovibrio sp. Ad26 | reverse complement strand
CTCCAGAGGTTCATTACTGAACACTCGTCCGAGAATAACGAGTGGATCCATTTCTATACTCATCAAACTGTAGGGGTTGTAATAGTTTATCCGATTTCTCGCTGTAGGGGTACACGAGAACCACCGAGCCTGATGTGGTTAAAAGACAGGCACAATCTTTACTACCGCAATCCACTATTTAAGGTGATATATGGAAGAAGAATTTGAAGAGTTCGAAGAGCATCCTCAGGATGTGATGGAACAATACCAGGACTATCCGTATGACTACGACTATTGATAAAAATCAATGGTGTGGACAATTCAAGCGATGCAATGGATGCAAGCTGCAATCGGAATGCATGGTTAAGCCTGAAGAAATGTTTCCTGTAATGGAAGATGGGAAATATGTCGATAAATGGGCAATACGAACGACGGCAATGATTGCCAGAGAACTTGGTAAACAGAACAACAAAGCTGCCTGATAGTGGCCTTTATTTTTGGCATAAATAACAGAATAAACACTGCACTGTGTATTCATTCCAACGAGTGAATACAC
>NZ_LMCE01000090.1:0-19075 GCF_001623285.1 Pseudovibrio sp. Ad26 | reverse complement strand
CCCCTGCGCCAATGGTACTTCGTCTTAAGACGCGGGAGAGTAGGGCGCCGCCGGGCATGAATAAAGCACACCGACAAACCTCATCAAAATGAACAGAACAACATATTACCGCGGGGTGGAGCAGCCCGGTAGCTCGTCAGGCTCATAACCTGAAGGTCGTAGGTTCAAATCCTACCCCCGCAACCAAAATTCGATCAATAGATCAACAACATAACAAAAGCCCTGAACCTCTGGTTCAGGGCTTTTTGCGTTCGCGTCAACACCACGTCAACATTCAAGGTGTTCTTGAGATAGTTTTCAAAAAAATGCAGTAGGCACGATTACTGCATGAAAAACTATTGACATCTCTTCCTGTCTAAACTATAACTGTAGCATGAGTTACAGACAAGAAAATATTCAATTGCTCGATTTGGCTGAGATTCAGGGAGGGATGACTGTGAGGTCGCGACTTTCTGAGGATTCTGCTGGTGGCTTGGAGGCGGTGCAGTTAGGGGATTTGTTGCGTAGCGACGCCTTTTTGCTGTCGAGTGCGAGCAAATTTCATCTTGAGGGGAAGGTAGAGCGCTATCGAGTCCGGGATGGGGATCTTTTGTTTCGGTCGCGGGGGGATAGGAATACTGCGGCTGTTGTTGTGGGTAGTGCAGACGAAACAGCTGTTGCAGTGTCTCCATTAATTATTATCAGGCCGCGGGCTGAGGTGGTTCTTCCTGAATATCTTGCTTGGTTTATCAATCAAACGCCTTCGCAGTTATATTTTGATAGCTGCGCAAGAGGAACCAGTTTGCGAATGATTTCGCGGAAAGATTTGGATCAGTTGCAGGTTTCTGTTCCTGACTTTGAGAAGCAGAAATTGATCGTGAATATTAGTAAGCTGGCGACGCAAGAACAGTTCTTGCTTCAGCAGCTAGCAGAAAAGAAAAAAGAGTATTTGGATTTCGTCTTGCTATAGCAGGTTCGGAATGCCCAGCTTCATAGAGGTGAAGCCGGGCAATAAAGCAATCAACATGCGTACGAGGCATGCTGATTTAGGAAACAGACACGTGAAAGGAAAATTCTAATGTCTATCACAATCGGTAAATACCATGCTGAAGGTCCATTCAGCAACCAAAACTTACTACAAGCTCGTTCCGGAGTTTATGTCATTTTGGGTAGAAAGAACAGCACGAGTAATTGGACTGTAGTTGATGTGGGTGAGTCACAAAATGTTCAAGAGAGAGTCACCAGCCATGATCGAAGCCCTTGTTGGCGTGGTCAAGGACATTCTGAACTTGCTGTTGCTGCGATCTATAAAGATGAGCGAGAGCGAATGCAGGTTGAACGGGAACTCCGGCAGCATTTTGCGCCACCTTGTGGCGTGTATTGATTAATTCATTTTGGGCGTAGGCAGCAGAGCTTACGCCCCCATAATAATAAGAGGAAATTTTTATGACTGATAAATTGACACAGGCAGAAGTGAATAACACTGTGTGGGCAGCTTGCGACACCTTCCGAGGCGTAGTCGATGCTGGCCAATACAAAGATTACATCCTGGTGATGTTGTTTCTTAAATACATTTCAGACCTCTGGAATGATCATTTCGAGGCTTATCGTGATCAGTTTGGTGATGACGAGGTACGTATCCGCCGCCGTATGGAGCGTGAACGCTTTATACTACCCAAGGGGGCAAGCTTCTATGATCTTCATGAAAATCGAAATGAAGCTAACATTGGTGAGCTGATCAACATTGCTCTTGAGAAAATTGAAGATGCCAACCGCGCCAAACTGGAAGGCGTGTTTAGAAATATTGATTTCAACTCAGAAGCCAACCTCGGGCGCACAAAAGACCGTAATCGTCGCCTAAAGTTAATGCTTGAGGACTTCAATAAGCCAGCACTTGATCTTCGTCCTTCGCGGGTGAAGGAAGATATCATTGGCGAGTGCTATATCTACTTGATTTCGAAGTTTGCATCAGATGCAGGCAAGAAAGCAGGTGAGTTCTATACCCCTGCCGCTGTCTCCGGCCTGCTTGCCAAACTTGCGGGGCCAAAACCAGGTGATACGATTTGTGATCCGGCCTGTGGTTCAGGGTCTCTGCTCATTCGTGCTGCAGAGGAAGTCGGCTCCGACAACTATGCGCTTTACGGTCAGGAAGTGAATGGTGCAACTTGGGCACTATCTCGTATGAACATGTTTTTGCATTCAAAAGATGCTGCAAAGATTGAATGGTGCGATACGCTCAATAGCCCTGCTCTTGTTGAACAAGACCACCTTCAAAAGTTCGATGTGGTGGTTGCGAACCCGCCATTTTCCTTGGACAAGTGGGGGGCGGATAATGCAGAGACAGACCAGTTCAAACGGTTCTGGCGTGGCGTTCCGCCTAAGTCTAAAGGCGATTACGCCTTCATCACTCATATGCTTGAAATAGCAAAGCGGCAATCTGGACGTGTCGCGGTGATCGTGCCCCATGGAGTATTATTCCGTGGGGGGGCTGAAGGCAAAATTCGTAAAGCATTGATTGAAGAAAACCTTCTTGATGCAGTTATTGGTTTGCCCGCTAACCTTTTCACGACAACGGGCATTCCCGTTGCTGTCTTGGTGTTTGACCGGTCTCGTGAAGAAGGCGGTGTGAATGAAGCTCGTAGGGATGTTCTCTTTATTGATGCAAGTAAAGAGTTTACTTCCGGGAAGACAATCAATGTGATGAGCAATGATCACATAAAAAAAATCTTGAGTACATACCAAGGCCGCATTAATGATGAAAAGTATTCGCTTTGCGTTGGTCTTGAAAAAATATCAGAGAATGAATTCAATCTGAATATTCCTCGTTACATTGATACCTTTGAACCAGAAGAAGAAATAGATATAGTTGCTGTTCAAAAGGATATTCTAAGGATCGAAGCTGATCTCACTGAAGTGCGCTCAAAAATGATGGTGTACCTAAAGGAGCTTGGGATTGATGCCTGATTCTAACAGCACCGAAAAATCATTTGTATTTCAAGCGCATACTATGGATGATAGAGTAAAACTTGGCGATTTTGTAAAGATATTTAGTGGTGTTTCTCCATCTCAAGTTGATCTGCTCGAGACTGGTTCTTTTCCTTTTGTCAAAGTTGAAGACCTTAATAACTGTAATAAATATCAAAAAGATAGCAGAAGCTACACTAATGAAAAAAAGGGGCTAGTGCCTGCTGGAGCCGTACTCTTTCCCAAACGCGGTGCAGCAATAATGAATAATAAAATTAGATTAGCATTAGTAGATATTGTTATCGATACAAACTTGATGGCGATTTTGCCTGATAATCGTTTGCTCAATGAGTATCTATTTTATGTAATTGAGTATGAAGGTCTACATAAAATTGCGGATACTTCTACCATTCCGCAATTAAATAACAAGCATATAAATCCGTTTAGAGTTTATATCCCTCTGATTACACAACAGCGTAAGATTGCGGAAATATTGCGGACGTGGGATCAAACTATTGAGACCTTGGAGGAGCTTCGTGCGAGAAAGGAATGTTTTACAACAGGAGTTCAGCAACGCTTTTTTGAGAGCGAATATGAAGCAGAAACCTCGCTTAGCAGAGCTAAAAATGTTTTTGAAACAGTATCAGAACGAGGGAAACCCGATCTCCCACTGCTGGCTGTTATGCAAGATATTGGCATTGTACGTCGTGATGAGCTAGACCGCCGTGTTACGATGCCTGACGGAGATATTTCTAACTATAAAGTAGTTCGACCGGGAGATTTTGTGATTAGCCTTCGTTCCTTCGAAGGAGGGCTAGAGTACTCTGATGTACTAGGACTTGTTAGTCCAGCTTATACAGTGTTGCGACCCAAAGTGAAGATCATTGATGACTATTATCGGCATTTCTTTAAGTCTAAAAGTTTTATTGGACGTTTAGACCGGCTGGTGTTTGGGATTCGTGACGGTAAGCAGATTTCATTTCGAGATTTTGGAGATATGTACATTCCATCTCCTTCGCTTGAGCAGCAGAAAGGTGTGGCTGAATCCTTAAACTTGATTGAAGCTGAACTCTCGATTGAGCAACAACGTATTGATGCTATATCAACGCAAAAGCGCGGTTTAATGCAGAAGCTTATGACTGGAGAGTGGCGTGTAAAGACTGATGCAGATGAAGAGGCTGCCGCATGAGCCTAAACGTTGTTAGTCAGGGGTTTAATCCTGCTGAAAAGTATCAGTCGCAGATTCCGGCGATTCAAACACTTGTGGCTCTGGGTTTTGCGCCTTTATCCAAAAAGCAAACTGATGCATTACGTGGGAAACCACGTAATGTTATCCTTGATGATGTTCTCGTTGAACAAGCACTTAAGCTAAATCACTATAGCTACCGTGGGCAAGATTATGCATTTGATCTCGCAGATGCCCATGAGGCTCTGCGTCGTCTGAAGCCAACTCCAGACAAACTGAAAGGTTTGAAAGGAACTAATCAGGATCTATACGACCTGATGGTGCTGGGCACTACTATCACCAAGGCAATTGAAGGTGATAGTAAGAGTTACTCGTTCAAATACATCGATTGGGAGCAGCCAGAGAATAACGTTTATCATGTCACCGCTGAGATGACCATTGAGCGGACAGGAAGTACAAGCACGCGGCGGTGCGACATCGTCTGCTTCGTTAATGGCATTCCTTTTGTTGTTATTGAAAACAAGAGGCCAACAGAAGAGCTGAAAAAAGCTGACAGTCAGCTCATCGGTTATCAGAATGAAGACAATATCCCTCAGCTGTTTCATTATGCGCAACTACTGTTGAGCATGAAACGTCAGGAAGCCAGATTTGCAACTGTAGGAACTCCGCGCAAATTCTGGCAAATCTGGCGAGAGGAAGAAGATCAAGATTCTGATATTGATGCGGTGATCAACCGTCCTCTAACGCTTGATGAGAAAACAGCTGTTTTCTCAGGGGAGCTTGCGGCTGCTTTGCCTTTTTTTGAAGAGCTTTCGGCTGCTGGAGACAGAGCTATCAGTCAACAGGATCGTATTATCTTCGCGCTGTGTCGTCCCGAGCGGCTGTTGGAGATGGTTAGGCGTTTTACTGTATTTGATGGAGGCGTAAGGAAAATCGCTCGCCATCAGCAATTTTTTGGAATCCGTTCTGCAATTCAGCGCCTGAAGCATTTTGATACTAAGGAGAAACGTAAGGGCGGAGTTATCTGGCACACCCAAGGATCAGGTAAGAGCCTAACGATGGTGATGCTGGGTCGTGCGCTTGCACTTGATAAGGAAATTAAAAATCCGCGCCTTCTTATTGTCACAGACCGAGATGATTTGGATAAACAGATCAAAGGGACTTTTAAGTCGTGTGAAATGGAGCCAATTCGGGCGACCAAAGGCACACATCTGATTGAATTAATCAAGAATAAGACGCCGCTCATTACAACGATCATCAACAAGTTTGAAACAGCAATGAAGGCTAGTGACTTTGTTGATGAGAGTTCGGAGATCTTTGTCTTAGTTGATGAGAGCCATCGAAGCCAATCGGGGAAGAGTGGTGGTCTTGGGAAGTTTGCCGTAAATATGCGGCGCGTATTGCCACAAGCTTGCTATCTCGGCTTTACCGGTACACCACTGCTCAAGAAAGAGAAGAATACTCTGAGCACATTCGGTGGATTGATCCATAAATACACGATTGATGAAGCCGTAAAAGATGAGGCTGTTGTCCCGCTATTGTATGAGGGGCGGCTTGTCGAGCAGCAGGTTAGCGGTAATGCTGTCGACATGTGGTTTGAAAAGATTAGCAAGGGCCTTACAGATAAGCAAAAGGCTGATTTAAAACGCAAATTTTCCCGAATGGATGTGCTTGCTAAAACGAGTCAGGCGATTTTCGCAAAAGCGTTTGATATCTCCGAGCATTACCGACAATACTGGCAAGGAACTGGATTTAAAGCTCAGTTGGTTGCCCCGTCTAAAGCAGCAGCAGTTCGTTTTAAAGAAATCCTTGATGAGATAGGACATGTCACTAGTGAAGTTGTAATCTCTGCTCCTGATGAGAAGGAGGGTATTGACGAAGTCGATCAGGAATCCAAGGACTTGGTGCGCAAGTTCTGGGACAAAATGATGGACAAGTACAAGAGCGAGGCTGAGTACAATCGACAGATCATTGATGCTTTTAAGGGATCTGGTGAACCGGAGATTTTGATTGTTGTTTCAAAGCTTCTCACAGGCTTCGATGCTCCGCGTAATACAGTTCTCTATGTCTGTAAAACTTTGCGCGAACATAACTTGTTGCAGGCGATAGCACGTGTAAACCGGTTGTTTGAAGATGGAGACAAAGAGAAAGAGTTTGGCTTCATCGTTGATTATGAGGGCTTGCTCGGCGAGCTGGATAAAGCTCTGACAACCTATAGCGCTTTCGAAGGGTTCGACAATGATGACGTTGCTGGAACACTTCATGATATCCGGGAGGAAATCAGAAGACTCCCTCAATTACACGATCAGCTCTGGGATACCTTCAAAGAAGTTCGCAATAAAAAAGATATGGAGCAATTTGAGCAGCTTCTTGCGGATGAAGCGAAGCGCCATGAGTTCTACGCACGTTTAAAGGCTTATGGTCGATGCCTGCATATCTCGCTGTCGTCAGAAAAGCTTTATGATGTGTTCGAGGACAGCAAGGTTGAAGTCTTTTCGAAAGACTGGCGGGCGTTCTCTGAGTTAAAGCGCTCAGTACAGCTTCGATATCAAGAGACCATTGATATGCGTGAGTTTGAGCCGAAAATCCAGAAGCTGTTGGATGATCATGTAACCGCCAAACCCGCGGAAGTGATCATTGAGCTCGTCAACATCAACGATACAGATGCATTAAATGCAATTGTTGAAGAAGATGAGACAACAGCAGCGTCGAAGGCAGATCGCATCGCGAGTGCAACCAAGCGCACGATCTCAGAGAAAATGGAGCAAGACCCATCTTTCTACCAGCAGTTTTCTGAGATGTTGGAAGAGACAATAAAAGATTATCGTGAAAAGAGAATTTCAGAGAAGGATTATCTGAAGAATGTTGTTGACCTTGCGAGCAAAGTGGCTCGCAAAGATCATGGGCGTAAGTTCCCCGAGAGCATAAAAGGTGATGAAGATTCTCAAGCTGTGTTTGGCATCTTAGACCCCATCTTTAGCAAAGTCATGGATCCGACTGATGAAGCTGTAACGGCTGATGTGGCGAAAGCCATTGTTATGATAGTGAAGAAGCATCATATCGTTGATGTTTGGAGCAACGAGATTGCACAGAACAATATGCGAAATGCTATCGATGATTACTTTTTTGATGTCGTTCGTGATGATAAGGGAATTGATATCCCTGTAGAACAGCTTGACGATATTGAACTTAAAATCATGGATGTAGCTCGGGCGAGGTTTCCGGGATGACCTCAGATGTTTTTCACCTGCCTTATGGTGATCAACTCATAGAGTTTATTCTGGTGAGGCGGGATAGAAAAACGCTGGCGATTAACGTTCATCCTGATCAAAAAGTCGAGGTTGTAGCGCCCCTAACTGCGACGCTTGAGAGCATTTTTGAGAAGGTGCACAAAAGAGCGCCGTGGGTTCGACAACAGATACAATACTTTGAGCAGTTCCAGCCACGAACACCTCCCCGTGTCTACGTGGCTGGAGAAACGTATAGGTATCTTGGGCGGCAATATAAGTTGAAGATTTCGCGTGCAATTCAGAACTCCGTCAAAATGCAGCGTGGTCAAATTATAGTTTCAACGACCAAACCACAGCAAAGTGATCAGACGCGAGAACTGGTTAGGGAATGGTTTTTGAAACGCGCCAAAATCAAGTTTGCAGAGCGGCTATTGATATCTCAAGATCGTTTTCCAGATCCAAAGCAAATGGCGCCCAATAACTTATTGGTCCGGGAGTTAAGTCACCGATGGGGATCTATGACTGCAAAAAGAAACTTAGTTCTTAACCGTAGTTTGATCGGAGCATCTACGGAGGCAATTGATTACGTAATCACGCACGAGCTTTGTCACATCGAATATCTTCACCATGGTCCTGAGTTCTACGATTTACTTCGACGCGTCATGCCTGATTGGGAAACTCGTAAAGCAAAGTTAGAACGGCAGATGGCCTGATGTATTGAATGATGGATCAAGGGTGTATTTTTGGCTGAGCAATGACATGTAGTTTCCCATTCGCGCATTCCCTTCCTTGCTTCTCGGCTACCACCGCATCTATAAGCTGCCCCTCATTGCGCGGGATTGCTCCGCGGTAGCCAGGGCAGGGGCGCAGGAGATCTGCTGGGATTGGTGGCGGCATTGTTATCTGAGGTAGAGGTGGTTCTCTTGCTGTACAAGCGTTCAGCAGCAGTGCCCAGAAAATCAGATAGGGGCGCATCACGGCCCTCCATGGATTGAAGATCGTTGGCGAGTTCCTCCCAGCGCTCGGCTTCCGCTTCTGCTTGCTGCAGATATGCCCTGTGGATTCGCGCCACTTCTTCAGCTCGAGCAAGTGCCATTTGAGCCTGAGAGAGTTGTTGCCTGGTGCTTTTCAGCTCAGCTGCAATACGCTCTTGATCACGAACATGATCGGCGAAGAACCAGAGTGCAGCTGCGATCGCGGCAACAATAATTGCACAGGGTGCCAGACGGAATAGCAAGCTGATCATTTTCAGAGTTTCGCTTCGGTGACGAGGGAGCGCAGCCTGTTGCCCACGTCAATTGGATCGCCAACTTCTGGCATATCCGGCAGCCAGGTGATGTCCCATTTGCTGCGTTGTTTGACCCCCAGCGTCGGCTGAACTTCTGCATGGGTAAGAACGGAGTATGGGCTCACCGGGATCTGGTAAGTTTCACAGAGATCAGCAGCAGTCTCTGCTAGTGCCTGAACTTGAACTTGCGTGATTGGATACTTGCCGGGATCAAAAGGAGACTCTATTGCACCTGCCATAGCATCCAACGCTACTCCAACGGAGCCGGTGTTAAGCGCTCTGGTGTGAGCGGCATAGCGGCCATCGAGGCAATTGGCATTGGCCTCTGGTTTCAGTGCACCTGCATGTGTTCGGCCTGAGCGATCGATGATGAGGTGGTAGTGCTGTCGCTCCAGCTCAATGAGCCCGTCCGCGCCTGCTGTCCAATGCAGGATGATCCGATGCAGCCCAGAGGCATGAAACAACTCCTCGACGCGCTTCACGTTCCGCGCTTTCAACGCCTCAGCTATCGCAGCTTTTGTCTTTGGTCCATCAAGACCATCGATGGGACCGGGATCATAGCTCAGCGCAGCAAGTCGGGCTTGGATGTCTCGTGTCGTGTACGTCATGGTTAGTCCTCCAGACATAAAAAAAGCCGCCCGAAGGCAGCTTGAAGAGATGAGTTCTTTGGAATGCGCAGGCGTCAGGTTCGGTCTTTGGCTTTTCTCGCCTGTGCCAGCTCCTTAAGCGCCTGAGTGAGCTCCTGGCGCTTTTGGCGCACGGCAAGTACAGCCTGCCGACTACAAGTCTTGCATGTTCGCTTGCGGGACTGCGGAACGACTTTCAGGAAGCGTTTAATCACGGCGCATGATCATCTCGGTTAAGGCGCGAATGGCCTCTGTGCTGGCTTGCAGGCTTTCGGTAGCCTCCTTCTGGATTTCACAAAGGGCAGCGTTGTATTCCTTAGTGTCTTGCCGCCACCAATTGAGGACTCTCCAAGCAAAAAAGCCCAGACCAACAATGGCAACGGCTGCGGGTCCGCCGCCCAGCGCATTGATGATCTCGCCAAGGTTGGTCATGGGGCGTCCAGTACGCCAACGCTGAGATAATGGATCGCCACGCTGACGGTACCCCCAGTGAAGTCACCACCCTTGGCGGTCAGGCGGATCGGCGTATCGGCATAAAAGCCTTGCGGGCCAATGATCCCCTTGTTGATGCTGCCAGCGGCAATGCCGAGGGAGCCGCCGAACTTGGAGAGCTCGCCGTCAATGCCACAGTCATAGGACGTGGCACCTGTGATTGCTGAGACTGTTCGGGTGGAAACGCCAAGGCAGATGGAGCGATCGGGAATGGTGATCGTGGTCTCGACAATAGAGCCAGACAGACCTGAGAGCGTTTCCTCCAGAACACCCAGGCCTGTGGTGCTTCCAAGCGCCCCTCTGGCGACATGAACCAGCGGCGTTGATCTCAGTAGGTTCAAGGCATCAGAGAGAGCTTTCCAGCTACCCGCAGTATAGACCAACAATGTTTCAGCATCCGCGTCCCAGACGCGCATTCCGTCGATCGCAGGAAGGCGGAACCAGCTGCCATCGGCGTAGAGGGCCACATCCTTCTCCCAGCCAGTCCATGCGTCTGTGGCGGGAGAACTCACGATATAAGCATCGCCTTCACTCGAAACGCTTGGCGGTGCTGCCAAATTTGCATTGAGGGCCCGTATCTGAATGAGGCCATCGAGTAGGCGAAGGGCCTCATTGTGGGTGACATGCTTTTGTGCTTGCGCTGCCATGATGTAGGGCAGGGCAAGCCGAGATGTTGTCTCTGACATGGTCGGTGCCTCAGAAATGCAAAGTGGCGGTATGCGGCGTGCCGCGGCCTAAAGTGTTGGAAAGCTGGTAGATGCGGAGGGAGAGGATGTCTCCTGCTGACAGCTCTGCGCCGAAATCCTCTATCTGCTGCGTGCCGATATAAATCACGCTGGAGGTTGTTGAACTCAGCGTGCGGATTACTACAGAGCCGTCTTTGAGGATCTCCACCTCATAGGCCTCGACGGCTTTGCCAAGTGGCACATCGCGTAACAGCCAGCTGTCCGCTTCGGGCACGCGAGAACGCCTGATCCAGGAGAGAGTGAGATCTCCGGGTAGCCGTCCTGTGCGATTGGGCTGGGCAACATGAACCGGAGAGAACGGACGCAAGCCATTGGCTTCCGGCGTAAAGCCTAATGCTAACGTGGCAGGATCAGAGAGCGCCGCTCTACCAGGCACAATCCGCCATTGGAACGGCAAGCTTATCTCGCTCAAAGTGATGGGAGCCGGAACCAGATTATCATCAAGACGGATGATCCTTGCGCCTGCCGGGAGTGTATCGACGATAGAACTCTCGGTACCACGTTGACCGCGAAGCAGCCGTGAGAGCTTGTAGGTGCTGGGCGCTATGAGATCTGCTCTACTGGCCTGAATGATTTCCCAGGTGCTGGGAGCAGCCTCAATCGCAAAGGCATTGCCACCTGCAAAGAGCTCTAAGTCTGTAATGCTCTCGATGGTCTCAGAGGAAACTGAAATCACCAGTTCATTGCCAAGATCGAACCTGGAGGTAGGACCTCGCTTAAGAGGCTCCATTGTTACCCCAAACTGAGCCGGTGTGGTGATCTGTGCAACCCGTTTGAAGCCTGCGTCTGATTGGCTGCGATAGACATTGAGAACACCCGGCCAGGGATCGGCATAAGCTGCCATCAACGGCTGATGAGCAGGGGTGCTGTCTGACAGCTGCGGCAGGTCGAGAAACGCAAACAGCGGCTTGCCAAAGACAACGGCCTGCGAAAGCGCTCCATCCGTTCTCTTGCGTGACGGGCCGGGCGGCATATCGTAGACTTGGCGGTCTTGCAAAACGCTGGTTACCTTGCGCTCCAGACCATCATTCATGCTCAATAGCCGCAGATCATAACTCCTTCCATCATGGTCCAGCGTAACCACATCTGTTGGATCAAGGGCAAGCTCTGACGGCGGTAGCGCAAAGCTGGCGCCTTCCCGTCCAACCCATGCCTCTTGCAGTGCGCGGCGTACTCGGCGTTCCGCTTCTTCTGGGGCAACGGCAAGTGAGAAGCTTTCTGATGATATGCGGCTTGCCTGCACTGTTACCCGCTGCGCTTCCACCTGGATGGCGTCATAGTCTTCATCTGATCGGGTAACAGACCATTTGAGCGCTTGCGGCAGTTCGGTTTCCTGCGCGCGTTCAAACTCGATGGGTTCGGTGTCTTTTGGTGCTGCCACCAGATCATCAAGCTCAAGGCGTTTGACGGCACCGCGGCCACGCATCTTGAAATGCAGGATGCCTTGGCTTTCGACCGCATCAAAACCGAAGTGCCGTGCCAATACCGCAATCGAAGCACGTGGGCTTTGCAAGGCTGAGATCACATAGCCTTCCACGGCACCATAAAGATCAGAGGTGTCGATCAGATCTCCAGACAGCCCAGCGCGTTCGCATAGGTGTTTGACAAGTGCGCCAAGACCAACGGCTCCGAGCCGTCCTCCCAGCCAGTGCCCCAGTCGCCAGTTGTCACCATCTGACCAGATGTTGGTGAGTTCTGGAAAGAACGGATAGGGGCGGGCATCCCATGTCCAGGCAGAGCAATTGCCAAGGTCCAGCATGGGACCGTCATAGACGCTTGATGTGGGATTGTTGTCTGGCTCTTGCCAATAGCTCAGTGTGGCATTCAAGTAAGTCCGCTGAATGGCATCATCGCGCCAGGCACGAGAAAAGTAGGGCACCTTGGATTCTGAGGACTTGGGATCAATGAACACATTGGGCTGGTTGGTGGCGCGGTCTACAGCAGGACAGCCGAACTCGGTAAACCAGATGGGCTTGCTCTGTGGCACCCAGGCAGTTGGCGCTGCTTCTTCTTCGCCGGTTGGGCGATTGAAGTGCTGGTTGTTCCACCAACTTTGAAGGTCTTTATAGCGAAACACCCAGGGCTTGTTGTGGGCACCATCGGTTATGGATGTTCTCATCTGAGCAATACGATCAGCATCGCTCGCATAAAACCAGTCAAAACCTTCTCCGCCGGCTATGTTGCCCTTTAAATAGCTCTGATCGAATATGTGCGGGTGGATTTGTGCATCGAGATGGTCAAAGCCGCCACGCCAATCAGAAAGCGGCATGTAGTTATCGATGCCGATAAAATCGCAAGTCTCATGAGCCCAGATTGGATCAAGATGGAAGAAAAGATCTTCGCTGTCATCTACCGGCCTGAAGCCGAAATACTCGGACCAGTCGGCAGCATAAGAGAGCTTGGTATCTGAACCTACAACAGAGCGCACATCGCTTAAGAGACTGGTCCAGTAGTCAACTGCGGGAAAGCTGTTTGCTGGCCCTCGCACCTGATTAAGCGCGCGCATTTCTGAGCCAATAAGAAACGCATCCACTCCGCCAGCAGCTTTGCAAAGGTGGGCATAGTGCAGGATCATCCGGCGCAAACCCCAATTACCCGGTGGTCCTGTCCAGGAAACACTGGTTCCGCTCACACTGAAATCACCAGTCGTTGCAGAGCCAAACAGCGCAGACACTTGTCCAGTCGCTACTTCGCTTTTGTCCGGTGAGCCAGTAAAGCCAGGAGCAGGGGAGCACGTTATCCTGCCGCGCCAGGGATAGGCGGGTTGACCGATGGTACTGACATTATCGCTGTAAGGATCGGGCAGCGTATTGTCTGGCGGGATATCCATCAGGATGAAGGGATAGAAAGTCACCCGCAGACCACGTGCTTTGATTTCCTTGATTACCTCGACAACTGTGAAATCTGCAGGCGTACCGCCAAAGACTGGATTTTCCTTATCATCACGGCTGACCAGAAAAGCATCAAACCTGCTGACACCATTGACGCTCCAAGACGTGCTGGCATTCTTGGCCGGTTGATCGACACCAGGGCGGATTTTGCAAGTTCCGCATCTGAGATCATCGCCGAACCAAGCAACCACTAGTGAGATACTCTGGATATTTGGGGCCGAGGCCTGCAAGCGGTCCAGAGCACCGATGAGATCGGCCTGTGTTGCTTCTGCATTTACGTTGATGCCAGTTGTCTTGGCGTCGCCTTCGGTTTTGGTCACCTGCCGTGTGGCATAGACATACTCACCTGATGCCGGGATCAGCGTGACGGACTGCAACCGGCCTTCCGGTGTGCCGTCCAACAGTGGGCGAAACACTTCAACAGTGATCTGCGGAATGCGGTTTCCATAACTTTCCAGTAAGAGCTCTTCAAAAACCAGATAAGCCGTGCCGCTATAGGCAGGTGCCTCGCCCATCTTGGCCTTAATGAAAGCATCAGGTTCTTGTGTCTCATCGCCCGGATACCAACGCCAGGTGACACCTTGCAGATCCATAAGCTCACCATCTGCCCAGATGCGACCAATGCCGGTGATAGTCCCTTCGCACAGCGCAATGGCAAAGGAGGCGTAATAAGTGTAGGTGGTTGTGGTGAGCTTCGGCCCACCGCCTTTGCCGCCACCTTGGGTCTGCTGGTTGATTTCCTCGCGAAAATCCGTCGCCCAGATGATATTGCCGCCAATCCTCATGCGGCCAAACACACGGGGTATGACGGCTCCCTCCGTTGAGGTGGTGACTTGCACGCGATCAAGCCGTTGGCCTTCAATGGTTTGGTCGGGAAGCGTGGTGCTGATCAGCCAACTGTCAATATAGGAGCCAGCTGCAGCACCGTTGGCACCGCCGATCGTGGCAGCGGTCACGCCAAGAAACGAACTGCCAATGGCTCCGCCCACGGCGGTGCCAACAGCGCCAAGGACAAGTGTTGCCATGGGAATCCAACATTAGTTTATAAGGAAATGGAGTAATTCTTCTTTGAAGAGCGCTTGACTTCGTTTTGAGACTTAGATTTTTTCGTTAGTATTATTATAATAATTGAGGTTTGAATAAGAGTATGGATACTTCAGTAACATCTAAAAGAGCGAAAGTCTTTTGTGACGACATGATCAAGGAGATCCCTCGATTTCCTAACGATAAAGAATCGCTTAACAAATTGAAAAACAAGAGTTTAACGGATTTACTAGTCTTGTACATCTCGTGGAGATTGAGGCATGTTGGGACTCGCTCGCGTTCAGTTGCAGGCAGAGAGGCTCTTGCAGGAGATCCACGTGCTGTTCAGTTAAAGCCCAATATAGACACGTTTTTGAAAGCAGTTGAGAATGGAAAGGATCTAACGCCTTACCTATCAATCAAGCCGAGAACGCAAGGTTATTCACCTGACGCTGAAACTGGCAGTGATCCAAAAAGTAGCTGGCTTGATAAAGATTTTCTGCTCAATGTTATGGGGCTACACCATTTTCACCTTGGTATGATTAAGGAAAAAAGGGGGCATATGGCAAGGACTAGCGAGCTTCTGTTCGCATCGGTAACTCGCGATACGTTTGAAATATTGGGTCTCTTTGATCATTCCGCTTTCGAGTATGAAGATGACGGAAGTATGACTTGTGAGCGAAAGAAGATATGGTCAGTCTATGAAGCTCAACAAAACAAAAAGCGCCTTTTGGGCCAGCTTATGATTGGCGGATACCAAAACTTCGGTATCACCATGTCTGCCCATCCTATGGCGGTGGTCAGAGCTGCACAGGAGCACGCAAGAATCATTGAAGAGGTTGATCCGAAACTAGATGACCTTTCATATGTTCAAAGTTTATTCCCAGAGGTTAGCTCTCTAAAAGAAAAGCTTAAATGGCACTATAAACATCTCGATTTTGGTCTCCTGCATGAGAAGAGCGGTACTTTTGGCGTTTTGAGCTACGGTCCTAACTAAACTTAAAAGCAGCGGAGGGGATTTGAAGTCGGAGATCTTTATCCGTTTGGTAAAGTAAACCCAAACGCCAACCTCCGCCTCCAAGCCCTTGTGAGCTGCTGCTCAATCACCCCAACCCGCTCATAAGCGTGGATGAAGTGGTTGGCATCGCTCATGATCCCGCAATGCTTGGCGATGGCTGCATCCTTCATCCGAAACAACAGAATACAGCCGGGCTTGATCTCCTCAAGCAGTACCGGCTGTAGCCACTTACTTGCTCCTTCCACTAGTACTTCCACGTCTCCCGCTTCCCCCCAATCCCGCGTGTAGGGCAGTATGTCAGTTGGCTCGTCACCAATGACCTCACGCCAGACACCGCGAACGAGCCCAAGGCAGTCGCAGCCAACTCCTCTGATGCTGGCCTGATCATGATAGGGCGTGCCGATCCAGCTTCTGGCGGCTGCGATGATGCGTTCTGCCTGACCTTCGTTCACAACGGTTCGCCCTTATGGCCACGACTGGTGGCCGCATAGCGGATCAACGTATCGTTGCCAGGAATGTGCGGAAAACCGCGGTAGCCATCGCCATTGCTGAACTTCTCAAGACAGGTTTGCCAGCGTTTATCGCAACCTGCCCGGATGCGGAAGGTATCTCCAACAATGACCGTCTTTACTGGTACTTCTAAGAGTGTGATGATCGCAACACCGGAGGTGATTTCGTGGCGGGAGACTTCCACCTGGCGGCCTTGATTGTCGTCGCTCTGCCAGGTAAGTAGCCCAAGGGCAAACCAGTCCGCTACAAACGCATCCAGGCCAGAGGCGGCAAAGCTACGATCCCCGATGAGGCTGGTGACGGTGCCGGTAGCGCTAAGTTCAGGCGTTTCCAAATTGACCTTGCAGCGGCTATCGCCAAGGGCTGCATCGCAGGCATTCTGGAAAGTGCGACCCACACTTTGCTCCAGCACGTGAGCCATGCTGCGCACCTCGGCAACAAAGGCGGTTTTGCCGCGCCGTATCTGGCCGATGGATCCACGACGCATCAGAACCCGCTCTTCAGAATTCTGCCAGTTCACCCGCCAGACTTCCACACTGGCATTGTCCCAAAGCCCGGCAAAGATATCGGTCTCGGAGATATGGTCGGAAGACAGCACACCTTCGGCTTCCTGTGCATCTACGGCAAGATCGGATGAGGCGCGTAGTTCTGATGGGATGAGCCCGGTCTCCGGTTCAAAGCTGGTACCGTCGAAGGTGAGGGTGAGATCATGATCGGTAAAACCAAAGACCACACCATCCTTGCGGATCAGCCGCCAACACCAACACAGTGTGGTGGTGCCGCTGGCAAGGTGAGTTGCCAGGTCTTCCGAGAGCTTCTTCATGTGTCAGGTGTCCCGAACTTCAATCAAGGGAATGGAGGTGATGGATCCAAGGCGCTCCAGGTCTAGCGTCACGTCGATGCTGTCAGTGTCAAAGCGGCAGGGCACATCGAACTCAAAACCAGCGGTGATGATGGCTCCCGTTGTCGGTGCCGTGCTGAGGCTGATGAGGCCTTTGGCAAGGTCAGCTGTCCAGCCGCTCGGTTGCTCGATGTTGTTCACGGCAACCCGGATGCTACCGGTCACCGGCTTCGTGATGGTGCGCCAGTATCCAAGCGCCTCAGTGCCGTAGAGTTTGCGCAACTGGAATGCTGCCTGCGTGCCATCCCCAACGCCCAGCTGCTGATCCAGAGGTGTGATCGCTCTTGAGGGCATGGAGCTTTTATAGTCGGCCCAATCCTTGAAGCGGAAAGCAAAGAGCCTTCCATTGCGTGCTTCAAAGAAGGCAATGACCTCTTGCAGTTGGTCATTGCTGCGAATGCCAAAAGCAACATCATATTCGCGCCGAGAGTTCGCCCAGGAGGCGTTGCGTTCCTCGCGTCCGGAGTAAAGCTCCACCACTTGCGTACGCCGGCGTGGCCCGCCTCTGGCGCCGCGGCTGATCTTTTCCGGGAAGCGCATATCATGAAAGACCATCAAAGCCCTCTGCGCCCGCGTGCAATGGCCCGCTGAATGTCAGCTGCCACTTGGGTTCGGGACTGACGGAAAGAGTCCACATCGCGGGTTTCGATATTGACGATGACAGGCGGCATGGATTGCTGTTTCTCTCTGCCGCCTCGGTACTCATCAATGATGCGTTCTTGGGGATGCATGAGCGCGAGGAACCCACCGCGGCCATCAAGACCGCCCGTGCGCGGAGCTGTGCCAGTATGCCCACCACCTGCAAAGCTTGTCGTCGGCGTCAAAAGCGACTTGAAGAACCCGGATAATAGGGTCTGCAGGCCACCTGATGGATTGCTCAGGCTACCGGAAAGACCCGACGCAATGGGACCAAAGATAAACCGCCGGGCTGCTAGCTTTGCCATATCGGCAATGAGCGACGTGATGAGGCTTTTAAACTCCAGCTTGCCGGTTTGAACGAAGTTGGCGATGGCCTGCTCGCCATCGGAGAAGACCTTGACAATGCGATCGCCAAAGGCACTGCCAATATCGCGGGCACTGGCCACATAGGCTTCGATTGATGCAAGCGCTGCCTCCCAGCCGACCTCGGCCTCTTCCGCTGCTTTTTTGACTGCCTTGCCAGTTTTATCTGCCGTCTCTGTAATGCGGTTGAGGGCATTTTGAACTGCGCGGGTTTTAATGGCAGAAAACAGCTCACCCATGGGATCTTGCTTTGAGATCTCGCGAACGCGCTCATCCAGCGCTTTGGAGGCAGCTGCCACCTGATCTGCATAAGGATTGGCAATCTGCCCGATCTGAACGGTTGGCAGCTCACCAACGCGGAAATTCTCATCAAGACCGGGGATATTAGAAAGCACCCGGTTGGCGGCCCGGCTTAGCGTGTTGAGGCCCTGGGTGGTTTTTCTGATCATCAGATTGATGCCGCGGATGACTGCATTGGTAGCTCCGATCATCAAAGCTGCAAAGGTTGCCGGCAATTGCTCCCAGATGGTGGTGATGATCTCATAAGTGATCTTCATCTCGTTGATGATGAAGTTACCTGTGGCTTTTGTGGCGGCCACCACACGGGTCCAGGCTGCTTCAAACCATGGAGCAAGCGCATTGATGAGGGGTGCAACAAGCGCATTAAACCCATCCCGGATGAGCTGCCACACGGCAAGCAGTGTATCGCCCATGGTGACTGAAGTCTCGCTGGTCTGATTGATCTCGTAAGTCAGACCAGCAAAGGCAGCTGTCACCCCACCCACGGCAACAGCCACTGGCCAGAACCTGCGTGCCACACCGACAAGAAGGGATCTTAGATCTTTGAAGGCTCCAGAGACGCCGCCATTACCAAAGCCATAGATCTGTGCAATCTGCGTGCCTTGCTGGGCCAAGACTAGAAACGGGTTCTGCCCACCAGCCAGCGAGACACCAATATCATTCACCTGAAAGAACATCTGCTGCAGGCGCAAGGTTGCGCCTCGCGATGCGCGGGCCATACGAGTGATAGCCGTTGTCCGGTTTTTAAGGGCAGCGATACTTTGCAAGGTCTCGCTGCGCTCACGGGCAATGGCAGCTGTCATCTCATTTGCAGAAAGCGCGCCTTCCAGATGGGCGGCTTTAATCTCTGAGATGGCTTGCCGGTATCTGCGGATCACACCAAAGACAGGATTATACCGGGCCCGCAGATCATCCAAGG
>NZ_LMCE01000089.1:0-775 GCF_001623285.1 Pseudovibrio sp. Ad26 | reverse complement strand
AAGGGCATGATTTGACAGAGATTCCTTACCCACTAGATGGTCGTAAACTGATCACGTCTTATTATCAGATGAATTGCGCAGAAACAGCAGCAATGATCCGCTCGATTGAAACAGGCATCCAGCGAGCTGTCAGAAAAGAAGAACTTGAACCCATTTCTTGGACTTTGTTCCAATATGGTCAGAAGCACTCTGCCGCTACTTACATCGATTCTCTGCATGTATGGGATGAAGCAGCAATTGTCATGGAAAACCTACATCAAGAATACGATCTATTCCTTTCACCAACGACTGCATTTACCGCCCCTAAAATCAGCGAAGATTTGCAAAGTGATGCGATAAGAGCACAGATGGAACACATCAGTGATTGTTCTGAAGTAGAAGGTTTAGACGTTGTTTCTTCCATGTTTGAGGAGAGCTTGAAGATCACACCTTATACACAGTTGGCTAATCTGACTGGACAACCAGCAATCAGCTTGCCTACTCATTTGACAAAAGAAAACATGCCTCTAGGAATCCAATTTATGGCTGCCAGAGGAAGAGAAGATTTGCTATTTCAAATCGGCTATCTATTTGAAGCAAATCATCAGTTCCATTTACCAAATCCATGGAAATAGCAGAAACAAGGAGAAGAAGAATGAAGAAAGAAAGATTGTTTGCTCTAATAACTAGTGCCTTTTTTATTTTAAGCGCTTGCGGTACAGCTGCCGCTAATCAGGAAGATAACAGCTGGAGTAATGTAGAAAAAAAGAAAGAATTAGTAGTAGCGACTTCTGGC